>NZ_CP009963.1 GCF_000786695.1 Collimonas arenae
ATGTCAGTCCGGATCCTGGCGGCCGGCACCAGGTCCACGGCCAGGCGCTCCTATCTGGTCGAGCAGCTGGCCGGCGCCGCTGCCGGCGGCGGCTCCCTGCAGCTAGCGCCGGATCTCCGATCGGAACAACCAGGGCGAACACCTGGCGCCGGCTGCGCCGGCGCAGCCCACTCCTGCAGCTCGATGTCAGTCCGGATCCTGGCGGCCGGCACCAGGTCCACGGCCAGGCGCTCCTATCTGGTCGAGCAGCTGGCCGGCGCCGCTGCCGGCGGCGGCTCCCTGCAGCTGGCACCGGATCTCCGATCAGAACAACCAGGGCGAACACCTGGCGTCTGTTCCGATCAGACATAAAAAAGCGCCTCGGGCGCCTTTTTTTTTGATATCTCGGTGCCAGGGATAAAGAAGAAACCAAAGAACTTTGGAGAAATTAGCAATTTATGAGTGTCCAGTAATGCATACGACAAAATATTATTTCACCCAGATATGCGCCGGGCTTGCATCGGCCTGGTACGCCTCCCACATGGTTATGTAGGCACTTTCTAAGTGTTTAGAAAATTGTTTTGAGTCAAACAATGCGCTTTCTCGGCTTGTCACTTTAAGTTTCTGGCGCAATGTTAACAGCTTCGTCGGATTGGTTGCCAAATCCAACGCCAGCTGTTCATACTGTTCCAGTGATGTCGTAATTAATTCTGGAATTCCTGCCGCATTAAGCAGACTACCGGCAACGCGGCCAGCAAACGTTGTTCCTACGCAGGTGACCAGTGGCAAGCCAGCCCAAAGGGCATCACTGGTGGTTGTATGCGCGTTATAAGGCAAGCTATCCAGGAACAAATCAGCAAGTTGCAAGCGCCTTAAGTGCGATTTCAATTCCATATGCGGAGCAAAAATCAGTCGATCTCCACTGATGCCTCTTATTTCTGCCTCTTTACGTAAATTTTTTTCTTGCTCGGGCGACTTACTCAGCATCCAGAGCACGCTATTACTGACCTCTTGAAGCAGACGCATCCAGATATCGAAAAACTGCGGCGTTATTTTGTAGCTATTATTGAATGTGCAAAAAACGAAATCTTTATCTAAAAGTCCTATGTCATCGCGACTATGCGGCTTATCGCCAATTTCTCTCCTTGTATCATTTGGCTGATACGAACCAGGGAGATAGACAATTTTTTCTGCATAAAACCGTTGATGATCTTCTGGAACGATAAACTGGTCCGCAATAAGGTAGTCGATAAATTTCGCGCCCATAGTACCGGGGTATCCGAGATAGTTGATCTGGATCGGCGCTGGCCGGTATGCGAAGACGCCAGGTCTTGCGTCTGTCGTATATCCTTTCAGATCGACAGCTATGTCAACTTCTAAGGCCCTAACAATATCCGCGATCTCCTTGTCCGACTTGGCGCTAACATCGATGAATGTTTCGAAACTCGCTTCGAGTCTCTTTCTCATTACGCTTCTATCATTTTCGCCAAAAGATATTCCGATGACGTCAAATCGGCTTTTATCGTGAAGCTCAAATAACTCAACCATCAAAAACGCAGTGGCGTGTTCATGAAAGTCGGCGGATAGGTACGCAATGCGAATGCGATTATGTGAATATTTTTGCGATCCGCCTAGTGTTACGCTTGACCGTGAATAATGCTTCTCCGTAAATTTTTTCGCTACCTGTAGTTGGTCCGGCATTGAGTCAGACAGACCCAACAGGTAGAACGGATCGATGCAAGGTATTCCTTCGCTTATTTCAACCCGTAATGACAGAAGTTCCTGATTCAATCCAGACCAATCACAGCACATCATTTTTGCATGCAAGAGTAATCCGCGCGCATATTCAGTGTAAGCATCCAATTTCAATACTCGCTGAAAATGCACGACTGCCTTTGCAAACTGGCCGGTTTGAAGCAGAGCCACCCCATAATTCATCAACAGAGTTTCGTCATCCGGCCTCAGTATTTGAGCGACATCATAATTCTCTAACTCAGCTTTATAATTTCCTAGTTTGCTATATACAATGCCGCGATTCAAGTAAGCTTCGAAGGATTTTTGATTCAGCGAGACAGCCTTGTCAAAGCAAGCTAGTGCATCAACGTTTCTATTGATCGCCTGTAGGGAAACACCCAAATCATGCACGGGTTCAAATGAGTCCGGAGAAAATGCCAACGCCTCTCTAAAACACGTAATTGCGGCAGCGTGTTCTTCCATTTTCTGTAGCGCTACTCCCCTGTAATACCAGTTTTCAACTGACGTTGGATCTATCTTCAATGCCGCCTCAAGAGACTTCGCGGCATCAACATATGCCCCGCATTGATAAAACGCCTGCGCATTTTTTAAAATTTCTGCTAAACCGGAGTCAGGCATAGTTCTTTTCCATTCGATTTTCGTCGCACGTTATAAAGCACTTCATCAACAACCTCCAAAAAAACGCAGCCCTCGTAAGGGCTGCGCGAACTTTGTTTACGAATTAAAAAAGGTATATTTTAAAACGGAATGTCATCCCCCCTAGGATCCTGCGACGTATGAGGCCCCTCCGACGACGCACCTGCAAGACCAGGAGATGTGTCACTACCGGCTGGTCCCTGACGGCTGCCGAGCATCTGCATGGTGTCGGCGATGATTTCGGTGGTGTAGCGCTCAGCGCCGTCCTTGTCTTGCCACTTGCGCGTCTGCAGGCGGCCTTCGACGTAGATCTGCGAACCTTTTTTCAGGTACTGGCCGGCGATCTCCGCCAGCTTGCGGTAGAAGGTGATGCGGTGCCACTCGGTTAATTCTTTTTTCTCGCCGCTGTTCTTGTCTTTCCAGCTTTCCGTGGTGGCAACGGCAATGTTGGTGACCGCTTCGCCGTTCGGCATGTAGCGTGTTTCCGGGTCGCGGCCGAGATTGCCGACGATGATGACTTTGTTGATTGATGCCACGATGACTCTCCTATTGTATTAAATAGTAATTGCGTTGCAACTATCGACCAAAGCTCTTCGGCTCAATCCCTTTGTCGATTTTCCCTTGCGCTTCTTTACTGCCGAACTCCTTGACAATACCAACCCGATTAGCTGGATACCGTATTTCAACATTTTCCCCGGCCCTCAATAAATCTCTATTCAAACTGCTGAGCGCTATGCGTTCGTGCTGAACGTTCCGCTCTCGACCGTTGATTTTGACCAGCTGAACGACATACTTATCATCCACACTCGTAATCGTTCCGTTGTATTGCCCGCCTTTTTCGGCCAGCAGAACAAAATTTCCCTTCTCCATGAAAGCCTTCTCGCTTTTATAAACACCGCGCAGAGATTCGTTTTTAAAAGGATTGAGAGCATCACGTGAGTCGTTATAGACAAACGACCGTGCTGCACTCATGGCAGCCATTTCATACGCGGACGGCATTTGATTTTTCACTTGCGATTGCATAGTGCTTTCCAAAATTCGCACGAAACCAACCCGCTCTTCCTGTGTCAATTTATCGCGTCTTCCTTGTCTAATCAGTTGAAGTGCGTCGTTAATGACCTCCAATTCGACAGACCTCTTTAAATCATTTTGAAATTTTTTCATTTTATTTCCCAATAAAATTAATGCGCCCCACCATAGAAATAAGAAATAATAATTACGACGCAAAACAGACCCCAAAACACAGGTTTCGGTAACATCCAGATAGCCCTTCGAATAATTGCTCGCATGGCGGTTCCGATCAGCTGCGACAAATTTGGAATCATACAAATCCTCTCTATTTTTAAACATAAAATACCGCCTACCCAGGACAACTGAGAGGCGGCATATCGCAGTGCAACGAGTTCAGATGCTTAAGTCTTGGATCCAACGGAGCGGCACCGGCAGGACAATACGGTCAGTTGCAACCTGCATCGCCTGCCCTAAACTTTCGGCCTCTTCCACCGACATATCGAAATAGCTGGATTTTTCCAAAGCCAGATTTTGCGAACATTCTCTGAATGACAAAAGATGCTTCTTAGTCTCATTCCGCATCGCATTAAAATCTGGATGCTCACACTCGTTTTCGTATGCAGTGAAGAAAGCAATGCGAGATGCGGATATGCTGGCCCACTCCCTCCCTGCCAAGCGCCTAGCAGAATCACTCGCGCTCGACATCTCTAAGATTTGCCAGAAAAAAATGAACGCCAGTGCAGCAGTGGCGATTACGAAAATTTTTACCCCAAGCGCCAGATATTTCATCTGGTCTCTCCTGGTGGTAATGAGAGAATTTCAACGCGTCGATTGGGGGCAAGACAGGCGATGACAGACGGAGACTCTTTTCCAGGACATGCAATTAATGGGGATGATGACCCTGCGCCTTGAACGGTGAACGTACTTGTGACGCCATCGTTTTTCAGTTCATCGGCGATTGTCTGGGCACGAGCCTTCGACAGTGTTGCGTTGTGCTGCACTGATCCGAGTCGATCTGTAAAGCCTGTGACGGCGATTTTTTCGGGTGGCGCGGTATTGATTCGTTGCGCCAAAATATTGACGATCTGCTTTCCTTCCTGCGTGAGTGCAGCACTGTCAAATTTGAATGTCGTACTCGCAGACAAAACAATCGGCTTGGCTTTTGGCGCAACTACAGGTAAGGAAGGAGGCGGTGTTGGCGCAACACAATCTGCCATGTCACGCTCAACGTCGAGACGTAATTTTTTGGCCCGTTCGATCTGCGCCCAGCCATGAACCCAGCGCGTACCATGCGTCTCTTCTTGCTCTTTCCATATTTCATCCGTGAGAACAGCCAATCGGCCGGCCGACTCGCTCTTACAAGAAGACGCAGAAGCATGGATATTAGTTACTTCTATTTCGCGGATGGCTTTGGCCCAATTCGGTCGTGAAGGCCAGTTTTTGACAGTATACAGAGGGATAAAGGGAGCACTACCATCAACAAAATGTCTCCCGTTCTGTAATGCCTTCGGCGCTACATCGTTGAAAGTGCTGGATACCAGCACCTCTCGGTCCTGTCGGGCGGCTATTTCCAAAAAACCTTCAGCTAGACCGCGCTGAAACGAGTCTGGAATTTTTTTTGCTGCTGGCATCAAAGCGTCGGCTTCCGTGGCAACACTTGCAAATGCTGAGCCAGTGCATAGGGCCGCCAGAGCCAAAATGGTATTTTTTAGCATGGGTATATCCTCACAATTTATTATGGAAAATCACAATAAGTTGCATGTGGTTATCGAAGTGAAAGGAGTGGTGTATTGACACCACTCCCAATTGAATTTAGAAGCCTAAGGTTGCTCCAATCGAAGTCGCCATTTTTCCACCGCTCGTTGCGTGTGAAAAATGGGCGTTGATGAGAAATCTGTCCGAAGCCCAGTAGTTAGCTCCCACAGCTACAGCAGTCGCTCCCGCGTAGGTGCCCATGGCCGCAGCCAACTGGAAGTTACCTTCGGCACGAGCATTGGGAATGAGGGACGATGCGGCCATCGATGCAGCGCCGACAGCATTCATTTGTTTCGTGACTTGCTGTGAAAACTGCCCGAGCTTGCTGTCTGTGTAGGCATCGGCTTGGCTTACGCCAGAATTCACCATGCCCGTTACTTGACCGAGATTGGTGGCATCCGTGCTGTACGTACCTGCAGCGACGTTGGCGATGGCACGTTCAGCCCCGGCGCTCCCGACACTGACGGTATTGCTTCGATCGGAGACGGAACCAGGGCCAATCGCAACTGAATTGGCGCCCGATGCCACCGGATTGGGCAGTCCGCTTGTGTTGTTCGCCGCAATGGAACTTCCAACCGCGCCAATAGCGCCGCCAACGCTATTGTAGGTAACGCCATTGATCGTATAGCTTGGTGCAGTAACGGCCCCAGTGGCCGGATTGTAGGTTGCTCCGCCCCCCAAGTTCCCAGCCACCGAAGTGCCAAGTGCATTGACGTTGCTGCCCAACGCATTTACGGACTGATTCGTAGCATTAAGCTGACTGCCGTTTACTGCATCGGTGCTAGTCGCGTTGACCTGGCCGGCGGCCACATTTGTGACGGTTCGTTCGGAACCGACGCTCCCAACGCTGACTGTGCCGAGCGGCACAGTCCCGGCGAATTTGTAAGCAGTTCCATTGATCGTCGTGCCGGTGGTGGCAATTGTTGCCGCTGTAGTCGAACCGGCCCCCAATGCTACTGAGTTCGCTTGAGTCGCCTGAGCGCCAGCACCAAGCGCCACAGAATTGTTGCCTTGGGCGAGTGAATTTGCACCGATTGCAACTGTTGGATCGCCTGTCGCCTGAGCATTGAAACCGATTGCAACAGCACCAGCGCTAGATGCCTTAGATAATTGTCCAACAGCTACGGTATTCGCAGCTGCGGCAGTTGAGTTGTCCCCTACCGCGACCGCGCCGACTCCGCTTGCGGCAGACGTTGCACCTACCGCCACAGCACCAACGGCTGAGCCAACAGAATTCGCACCAAAAACCACGGTTTGGTCGGCGCTAGCTGTTGCGTTCAAACCACCAGCAATTGCCGAATTCCCGGCGACCACTGTTCCCGGCCCGATTGCAACCGCATCCGTGCCGGTTGCGCTCGATGCCGCGCCGGTGCTATTTGCTTGAAAATACTTGGTTTTAAGGTCGGTGTACGTGTTGGCTTGGTTTAAAGTATTGGCGCCAGCCGCATTGAGCTGATTCACATTGACCGCATCTGTGCCAGCAACACCTGCAGCTACATTATGCAGACTCACAGGCGTTGTAGAGCCGACGCCACCCAAGGTAATTGCGCTATGGCTTGGATCGTCGTACTGAACACTATTCGCGGCCAGAGTGCTCACCGCACCCAAAGCACTTCCGACGTCGTTGTAAGTGCTGCCGTTGACAGTGTAGGATGGTTGCGTGATAGCGCCAGTGGCAGGATTGTAAGATGAACCGCCACCCAAGCTGGATGCGACAGATTGACCTAATGCCGTTTGACTGGTACTTAAGCCTGAAACAGACGTGCTCAAAGTTGAAACTGTACTACTCAAGGCGGTTTGGCTGGTACTCAAACTGGAGACAGAGGTGCTTAGGTTTGTTACTGCTGTGCTGACGGTATTGAGTTGATTGACATTCACCGCATCCGTACCATTGACGCCAGGTGCTACAGTCACAGTTCCTGGATTCGCCGTGGTGCCTCCATTGTTATAGGTGACAGTGCTGGGATTGGCACTACTTTGAATGAGAGTCGTCAACTCACTAGTTGTCGCCGCATATCCAGCGTTCGTCGTGCCTGTTGGGCAAGTACTGCTAGGGGTCGCATCCAGCACGAAACCGAGGTTTGCGGGCAAGGGAATATCGGTGTTGCCAGTATAGGCAGTCCATGTACCGGTTTGACCGCCAGTGAGTCCAGGAAGCGTTCCTCCATTCTGCATCACAGCACTAGGGCCCTCGCAAAGCAAAGTTCCCGCATTTGCCTCATGCATAGATGGTACGGAAAATGCGATGAAAAGTGCTGCAGATAACGCCGTTTTTCCATATGGAAATTTTTTTTTGATTACTGCTTTTTTAGAACATATAATTGTGGTAGCCATTTGTAATACCTTTTCATTGAGACGTGGAAATTGTTACTTGGTTAGATCGGTGCGGGTGCTACAACACCTGTACCGACCGCATACTTATGAGACGACGATATAAATCAAGGGACCTCTCTTTCAATTAATAACTGGATTGATATGTCACTCCCTGCTGCCAGCGACTTTGCCAGTGCGCGATATACTGCCCAGCAATTTGCGGATTGTTCCAAACGACTATGACGTTTTCACTGTTACTTTTCGCTGCAGCGGATGAGTAGTTAAAACTGCCCGTCTCGACGTGCCGCCCATCGATCACGATGTATTTGTCATGATGAATTGGATACGTATTGATTGTCCTGGTAGGAATGCCTGCGTTGACAAGCAAATTAAGCGCTTTCTGCGGCGCGCTTGTTCGAGTCTCTTGCAGGTTATTCTTATAGTCCACCAGCACAGCAACATCGACGCCCCGACGCTTTGCATCAATTAGCGATCGCACGACCGGGGGCGACGTAAATGAATATGCCGCCAAGCGGATTGACGACCTTGAAGCCCGTATCGCCTTCAATACCAGGGCCTCACCACTACCATCAGGAGAGAATGCGGCTTCGACAGATTGAGCTGCAGGCGCCTCTGCCTGATTAGCGGTCATAGCATCATTGAACTGATTTAGCATGGACCCAAGATTGCCAGCGACTGCTCCAGGACCAAAAGTAAGGCACAAGGACATTAGAAATATTCGACGCATAAAATATTCCTACTTTCTCACTGTGCCAACGAATTCAAATGAATTCGCAGGCTGAATTTGCGCTGCATATAGACATCAATCGCCATAGGCGATTGCTGCTTCTGCCAAACAACCTTGTCATACACGTTCACGTAATTGCCGTCGTCAATATTCCCGGCTTGATAGGAGCTAAGTAGTTTCCCGACGCAAGCGCGCTTGCCATTCCCGTTCGTAGGATCCGTTTGATCGCCAAGCTGCGGAGTGTCAACGGTGGACCCGTTTGGTAAAGCTTGAACAACATTGATTCCTTGTGGTGCGGCTTGTAGCGGATCAGGGCAAGGGTCGTATGGGTCATTGACCATCTGTGCGTAGTTCGCACCGTTATCGTTTTTGTCCGACATGTCGCAGCTAGGAAATGGCCTACCGTGCGTCAGATCGTCGTACAAACGATTAATGAACGAGACACAGTAAGGCGCTGCAGTCGGGCCGTTAGGATTGGCCAGGCACAACAATACCGTACAGCCATATTCACTAGCTTGAGCGGCGCCAGTGACTCCTGTGGCACCAACCAACAACAGAACTGCCAATATTTTCTTAATCATTTTCAATTCCAAAAAATAAACTGCGAATTAATCAAATTAATCAACCACCATTACAAACGCATCGGTACCAGAATCTGTATTGCCTCCCCGTTGAACCTGAATCGCTTCCTGCTTTCCAACTGGCTCAATAACAACCGGCGGTAGCTCGTCGGTCTTGGCAGGCGCTAACTGCGGTACATCACCAAAACTTACCCAGTCACCGCCCTGGCTGGCTTTCGCCAATTTCTGCAGCGGCTGGCGACCGACCGCACGAACTGCTACGGCAACATCGCCGCTTTGCTGCTCAACGGCTGGAACTACCGTTGTTGGACTGCTTAAATTGAGCGCATTGGAAACCACCTTTTGAACATAGCTAGTTTCGCCAGGCCGATCTGGCCGAAAGCCACGCGTAAAATTTCCGCTGTAATAGCAAGAAAACGAAGCCCGCAAGGCTTGTTGTTCATTCGGGATTTTTTCTTTTGCTCTTACATAGCAATCTTTAAGGATTGCCGCGCCGGCCTTGATATTGCGGCACGGCTCAAAGATCGTTTCGTAGGTTTCGCCATACTTGGCGAGGTTGTATCGATTGACTTGAGCCAGCCCTAGGGAGAAATTAAAGCCATCCTTTTCCAGAGTTTTTGCGGTCGCGACCGCTTCGGCCTGGCTGCGTGGAGTCCGCGCCAACTTCCCATTGACGACGCCAATGGCAAACGGATTGAATGTCGATTCTGTCGTCACGACACCTTTGAATGTTTGCGGATGGATATCAGGAGCGCATTTGGCAACCAGTTCTTCAAACTCCGTGAGGTGCGGCGGAACAGCCGGCGCCGCAATAGCCATCAATGGCAATGCGTTGCATACACTGATCCCCGCCAGCAGCAGATTAATTGCCTTCATAAAGGATCTCCGAGATGAAGCGGCGCCCACTGTTTTTATCGTAGGAAAATTGAACAACCACCTGGATCAATGATTTGGCGTAGTCGATAATTTGCGACTGATTTAACGCAATACCAGCGCGTAGCACCATCATCGAAAGACGTTCATACATCATGGCCGGGCTATTTGAGTGGATCGTCGTTATCGATCCACCCGCCCCGGTATTAAGCATTTCAAGGTACGAATAAGCTTCTGCACCACGAAGCTCACCCATGATGATTCTGTCAGGCGTCAGCCGTAATGACGCCTCCAACAAATCAATTGCAGAAACTTTCGAAACGCCTTGGCCACCACGCGAGTACAGCAAGTGCAAACAATTCGGCTGCGGCGGCCGTATTTCTCGAGAATCTTCAATCGTCACAATCCGCTCATAGTCCGGAACCGTCTTGAGCAAGGCATTAAGGAACGTCGTTTTACCTGTGTTGGTTCCGGCAGAAACCACTATATTCTTATGCGTCAGCACGGCCCCCCGTAAAAATCCCTCCCAGTCTTTTTCCTTGCACATCCGTGTTAGGTTTTCGTTCGAATATTCGACGCTCTCCTTTTTCTCGTTGATGTTGTTGAAGGCGCCTTGCTTCTTGTAATCCTCAATGGTGAGATCCAACAATGAGGGCTTACGAATACAAAGTGCCATTGTCTTTTCCCCGACAGCCGGCGCCTTGACAACCTGGACGCGATAACCACCGCGCTCGGTATCATCGACACCATCAGACAAATCAATAGGCATCGTTGCCGACAACAACGGGCGTTCTCGATCTGTCTCCTGGCTGGAATACGACGCCGTAACGTCTGCCAAGGACTCCAGGAGCGCATACGACAGTTCCGGCATGTCGATGCGCTCCATATACCCCTGCCCCTGCCGTGCAACGAACATTTCAAAAGGCTTATTGACCACCAATTCAGTGACCTTGGCTTCATCAAGGTATGGCTTCATAGAAGCCAGTTTTTGCCGGAACGATGCGATTTGAGACATTTAAATTCCTTCAGTCAATAAGAACTGCGCCGTCTTGCTGCTTGGCTGCGTCCGCTTGTTTCTTATAAATTTTTGAGAAATCCAGATCCCGATTCACAAAAATGCGAATGCGCGTACCGGCCGGAGCAGTAATTGTTGGAGGGATATTGATATAGGGCGCCAGGACCGACTGCGAGGTCTGAGCCGCTGCTTGCTGGACCGATTGACGATATTGGGAGGAAGAGTTGTTTTGATCGCCAGTGGACACCCCAGTATTAGACGCACCAGCGCCAATGATTGAAATCAAGGATGATGTGCCAAATATTTCGGCAAAATGCGTGTCTACCAACCCGCCAATACCCGACGTACCGAGCTGGTCAGACCCGATGCTGTCCAGCACAACCTCGCTGATAGTGTTATCTGGGTTGGCCGTGCGCAAGGTATTCCAGACTGAAAACATGCGACTCTGCCCCTTGGCCAAGGACGAGTTATAGACGCCACACATTCGCGAACCCCAAGGAATCAGCTTCAAGCGGCCGCGCTCTGCATACACATCGCTTTGAATCGTAGCGCAAATGGTTCCCGGCAAATCAGAGATAGACCTTGGAACGATGATTCCATCAAGAACCTTACCCTGAAGGATTTTGTATTCCAGGTCTGTGATGTTGTATGCGAGACTTACAGGAACCCCTGTACCCGACACTGAACGGGCAAACCGTGAATTGGTATCCTGCGCCCCTTTGTCTCCAGCAGTTCCCGCGCCCAATCCAGCCTGTCCTTGCGCATCTGCCGCCGTGGACGGCCCCGCCTGCGCGCTGACACCACTAGGCTCAATTGCCGATTTTCTCCGTGCCTCCAAAAATTTGCGCGCCTGCTCTTCGCGCTGCTGCTCCAACTGGGCCTTTTGCGGATCCGCAGCTTGTTGGCTAGCTGGTGTTGCTGTCGGCGTGACAGCCGGTACAACTGCGGCGGACTGTTCCTTGAGCTGAGGTACTGGCTTACGCGGCGCCACCGTCAGATTAGCGTCAGGTAATGCGGCAGATTTTGATTCTCGCCCCTTTAAAAAATAGACCGCGACGATGGCAGAAACAGCAATAACGCCTATCGCAACGCCGTTCATTTTCTTTTTACGACTCGCGGCAACAATCGACGCGTTAGTCTCTTTCTCCCAAGAATCTACGGCCTGATCCCGAGAATCTAATGGTTGCGTAGTTGCCATTATTAATGCCCCCCGCCCTTCAAGTCACTAGCGCTACTTGCTAATTTCTTGGCATTAATGGCTATATTCTCTACGCACAAATGTGCATCACCGTTACGCAACGTGAACATATGACCAAGTCGCTCAACTACTAGGTACTCGCCGTCCCTGCGCGTGTTTACAACCGACTCCTTCCCATCGCTACCAACAATATAAATACCCGGTTTTTCGGAGTTTTTCTCGAACAAGAACCACGTGAATTCACCATCGTCGAAAACACTTTTCAACGGAATTGTGGTCTTGTCACCGGCAGCGAAATAGTGGGAGTTTGTCTTCGCTGGATCAAATCCCTTTGTCGTACGGTCGTTACTTTGGCTCTGAACAGCGTTCGACACAACATCGACTGAATTCGCGTTTGGGTATATGAATCGCACCAAAAACGTTATGTCACCCTGCTTTGAAGAGCTGTTGAGTTTGAAAAAGTAGGTGCGTTTGTTAGTCACAAGCGTCATATTTGTGGCTGCATTGGGCTCGACAGGCTTAACAAACACCCGGCTTCCGCTAATAACCGTTTGCCAAGCAATCGAGTCACCTATCGTACGAACTTTGATAACCTCGTCCGGCGCAAGCTCAATCGTTGTCTGATAGCCGTAGGTGCCAACAATTTCATACACCTGGTTCGCGTCATAAGCTACTTGTTTGATTCGTTGATCCGACACCAACGAGTTCGGCGTTTTCGCGGCATGCGCCGGTAACGCCGAAAACATCGAAGCGCCGGCAATGGTGGCGGCGGCGATAGAAAGGGTATTTTTCTTCATGATTTTCCTTGTATGTGCGATGAGATTATTGAGCGCTAAATCGTTGGCTCTTACTGTAGGAAGTTGAGGCAAATCCCAATGGATTTTCCCAACGATCCCCAAGCGCAAGCGGCTTAAACGTATAGATGTTGCGTATCATGGCTGTGTAGTATTCGGACGTTTCCACACCATCTTTATCTTTCGTGACGCTTTTAAATTCAACCTGGTAAGCGTCGCGTTTATCACCAAGAGGATTGATGGCCGTAATAACCGGGTAACGTCTTGCGCCTGGCTGCAGCTTGTAATAAGGATTGTCTGGATTGTCGGCGGCAGTCTCATGGTCGTACTGCTTTGCTACCGAAACAGTCGAGTGCAGGCGGCACAAATCAGCGTTGCGTTGACGCCAATTAGGATCAAACGTGTTACAGGCCGTAATAAAAGTGTTGATATCGCTTTCGACAAAACTTTCCAAGCCAGTGATAGTTTCCTTGGTCACGACCTGCTGCTTGATGACATGACCGTTCGCATCCAACACACTCACTACCGGAATAACTTTTTGGTTAGCAGCCAGGTACGCTACCGCCACCCCCAAACTAACTATTGCGATAATGCAGCCAGCACCAAACAGGTTTGAGCGATTCCGTTCAACCTTGACTTTATTGACCCCGCCAACTTGTGTCTGTTGAGTCTTTGGATCATCCTTGAACGTGTTTTTTCTAAACATTATTTGGCACCTTTTGTAGTAAGAGTTCGGACAGCCATCATTAATAACGAAGCGCCGCCGACCGTTGCACCGCCGGAGAGAGCGGCAGCCCATCCTTTGATCTGCAACATAAAAATAATCAAAACAGCTTCGATGATGAGGAGATAGGAAACTTGTTCGCCGGTAATTAATCTGGCATCAATGAAGCCGGCCGCTTTACCAACCTCATCGATGTAATCGCCAAATGCCAAAAATCCGAATCGGACAATAGCGATCACTAGGATGTAGACCAGCGAAAAATTGAACATCATGCTTAGCCAATTCATGAACCACTGTCTCGTTTGGCTAAACATGGCGAAACCGATGAACAACGGCAAAAGCACCATCGTTATCGCCAATCCAAATTTGGCGATAGTCATGTAGACCAGAGCAACGCCGAATAAAATTGTATTGACAATCAATATGCCCATACCTTCCAAGATCGCGTTGACCTGATACCAATCAACACCGCGAAGCGTTTCTGACACCTTGTCGGCATTGGTGTATAGGGCATCGAGCATATTGGCTGTTGGTTGTCCTGCCATAATCGTTCCTGCAGCGGACTCCATAAACGATACGAAGATGTTGTAAATCGTCAATGCAAGGCCACCCCAATTCAATGTCCCAAAAACCGCTGAAGTCATCACGGCTTTTGTGAGCACATCCCGCCATTCCAACGGCGAGTTCCCCGCGTAAACCTTGTATCCGAGCAGTGCCCAATACAAGATTGCGGCGTAGGTAATTGCAGGACTAATCGCAGACGCAATAGCAGGATAGGTCTGTGTCAGAAACGAGGTTGTGATGCCATCTGCAGCGCCGATAAGCCCTGTTAAAGTTAGGGTAGACATTGGCTATTTAGCTCCCGTTACCTGTTTCCAATGGCTTACAACATCGGCATTCACAATATCGTCGATGGTCAAGTGCACGCCGGTATTTGCCTCAACTCTTTTCGTTATATTGAAAATGCACACGTCCCTGGTGTGTTCGCGCTGCGTCGGCTGAAAATAAAGGTCAGCCTCGCAGTGAGTTGGAAACCACTGGCTAAACTGTTCCTTGGTCGCGGTCAGCAACGGATTCCCGGTTTTCTGCTCCGGTTGAATGACGGTCTGCGGCAGCATTGCCGTGCGCGGATCGGCCATTGGCTTTAGTAGGGTCTGCAGAAAAAAATAGGCCCCAATCAGTACACCAATAATGATTAACAATTTACGCATTGGTTACCTCAATATATGGCGTGTTGTCGATCGGCCGAAAATCGCAGCCGGCACACGGCGACGTATCCAGCTTGGCCGAATTACTGGCGCAGCCGGCGATGATGGCACCCAAGAACAAGATGGCGAAGAACCGCCAGCTTTTCTTGATAATCCAGAACGGGATCCATGCCGGCGCGAAAACGATTTTCAACAAGAGAAAAAAGAGTTTCATAGCGATATTCCTTCGAGAGTTTTGGCGATTGAAATTATTGGTCGGCGCGCTTGTAGCGTTGCTGAATACTTGCCGACGCCTGATTTTGTTGGTTCAACAGATTCGCCTGCAGGTTCGTATTCATCACATTGAGCTTCGCCATGGCCGAAGTGAGCATGCCGTTTTCGGTAGAGATGCGGTTTTGAAGATCGGCGGCATCTTTGGCGTTGACGGTGGTGTCAACTTGTGCTGCCATCGAAGCCAGGTTGTTGAGATGGGTCTGAACCTCCGAATACAAGGCATCGCCGCCAGTCAAAGCGGCGCGTACCGAATCGGTACTCAGCTTGTAGCTAGTAGCCGTCTGCCCGTTAGGATTCTGGAAAAGCTCTTGCGGAAGGGTCTGGATTATCTTTTCGTATGATCCTTGGCTGGCGCCGAACGTCCCGCTACTCTGTTGAGCAACGACTTCTTGCCATGAACCCGGAACAACCGAGGATTTCTGAATAGAATCAGTCAGGCCTGACAGGCCCCGGCCATAGCTACCCGTAACAGCGTCGTATTGCTTTTTGACTGTTTCGTACGTCTGCTGCAATTGCGCCAGATTAGCGGCTAATCCAGCCCAGGTAGCAGCATCGCCAACCGGTACGCCTTGCGCGAATACCGATGTGGATGCAGAAAAACTCATGGCGATAGCCAGGGAAATAAGTTTCTTTTTCATGGTCAAACTCCTATTGGTTAGAAATGTGTTTCTTGGTTTAACGGGACGGCCAATTACGCTTTCTGCTCATCATCGTCATCGTGGCGATACTCCGCGACCGGTGGCGGGGAAGGAGGTCGAAGGCGCAGCCGCAAAAATTCAGCATCGCTTAAGCGAAGCTGGGCATAGTCAGCGTCGTTCGAACCATCAGGAAAGAAGAATTTCGTCGTCATGGCTAAACTCCTTTTGGCTTCAAGTTGTGGGTGTTTTGCGATATGGCGCGTTCCATGAATATCGGCACCCATTGTTCCGGCTCATCGGTGCCAAGCTCTGCAATGATCGATTCCATAAGGGCGACGCCTTTGTCGTTAGACGATAGAACTGGAATGAACTCGGGTAAGTCGGAAATATCAAAAACGGCCCTAATAGACTCATTGCCGCGACGAATCAGAAACTTGCGATCTGATTGCGGCGTTTCTCGGATGAATTTGAATTCCTCTTCGGTCAGGCCCAGCTGGTCGACGTAATCAGGGTGGTTGGCGCCATCGTTCGGCAAAAAGAGTTTTGTCACTGACTGCTTTTGTATTGAGTCCGTTTCGCAGAACAAGTACTTTGCATCAGGCGTGACAAAAATCAGCAGCCCATTTTTCCGCCGAATTTGCATAATGTAGGCGTCGATCTTTTCCTTCCAGTACGCATGCTTCACCAAGTTCTGGCCCTCTTCCAGTACGATGATGAAAGGCAGACCGTTCATGGCCTGCTCGATCCGATGGAATGGATAGCTCAACACGACCGGCAATTCCGGTCGTGCATCCTGCCCCTTGATAAGCTGCTGCATTTCGAAGCAATAGTGCCTACAAGCCGTTAAATCGATGCTGTCATCCTGGTTGTCGAACACGCCCCAATTCGCGCCCAAAACGCCATTGGCACCGTGCCAGATGGACATGTCTTTACTCAGATCTCCCTGGCCAAAACACCATGCGACATTACGCAACCGTTGATCCGCGATCGGAAGCAAGTAATTTTCATCGACCGCCTTCTTAAAACGCTTAATATCGTCAGGAACGATCACACCGCCGTAGCAGGTTCGCATAAGCGACAGCAGCTCAATCAAGTAAGTGCGGTTATCTGGCGTGTCGGGCAGCTTGAAAGGATTCCAACCACTGTTGCCCATTACAGATAGCGTGGTGTGTTTTCCGCCCATGGCCTTCATAAAGACTTTTGCGCCATGCCGGTTATCAAACCAAAAAACACGCGGCTCAGCCTTGTCCGCCATCGTTACCAGCGCTGCTAAGATGGTCGTTTTCCCGGCACCAGTGTCTGCAGTAACTGCCGTGTGTCCAGCGACCATGCCTTCCAGTTCTCGATGAAAGTTAAAGTGATAAGCAGTGCCACTTTCGGTTTCAAAGGTCATGATTGCCGGCCCCCACAAATTGCCATCAATTTTTCCGATGGCAAAATTGTGTAGCGAGGCGAATCCGGCAAAATTTGCCGACTTGATTTTTCCGCGCCGCCCAATGTATTTCTGAGCCTGGCCCGGCAATTGCGACCAAAAGAAGGTTTCCACCCCGAACCACTCGCGAACGGCTTTAACACCAAGGCCGACAAAAGCCTTTTTCAAATGCCCGATAGCAGTATCCAGGTCACTCATGGTCAGGCGTTTATTTTCGATGGTGTTTGGCGAGTGTGAAGGTACGTGCACAAACATGGTCAGATGGTGCAAGCCATTCACAGACCGGCCACGCCTCAGATCTCGCATACCCTGTTTCAGATCATCGACATCTTCATCGGCCGCACCATCCTTGTCGTTGACTTCGGTACGTTTTTTTTCGGTCTTCATATCGGACTCGTCATGAATCCGATCTGTGAAAAAGAAAGACTGTGTGATGATGAATTCAACAGGCAACTTCAAGAAATCGTCCAGCATGTGCGATGGTGTGCGCGTAGGCCATTCAGCCATGCTTATCACCGCGCCGGCACGTTGATTCACAAGACCTTGACACTCCATCACATTACTAACGGCCTTGAAATTCAATCTCGACATTGCAAGCGCCTTGTCGAGCGTCAACTCGGTTACAGGAACGCGTTCATCTTCCAGGTTTATCAAATAGTGGAAAAATCCACCAATCTCAGTAAAATCCTCTCCGAGAAAATCGAGAACATCGGCGCCCTGATAAAAATCATGAAAGCCGTAAACAGCCTGAAATTTCGACCAGTTCAGCTTAAAGCCGTGAACCGCGTGTTTTGCAAAGTCACTCGAAATCGGTGACAACGGCAGATCTGGCCGTCGCTGAACCTGCAACCTACGGGCGCCATAATCAGACAAAGATTTGATAACCAGGCTCGATGCTTCGTTAATATCCTTCGCCTGCTCATCAAAAGATTCGATATCTTCCTGAGTAACCTGATTGCCGGAAAAAATATTAGCTACACGATCGATCAATCCAGGCGCCCCTTGACGAAAGCGATTACGCACAATTGAAATATAAATTTCATTGACGTAGAAGCTGCGACTTTCGCAGCGTTGGCGCCACGCCGCATTAAACTTACGCGCAAACCATGTTTTACCTTCGCCGGCGGGATAACTATCAAGCTTGCGCCGAATCAGGTGAACGTAGATGCCGCGATCGCTATTTGCAATCGAGCGCAACACCGTGTTGCGTCGATTTTCAAACTGCTTGATCTTCTTTGTTGAGAGGGATTCAAAGTACAAGCCATCGAGCTTAATGACCTGGACCAAACCATCATCCTTTGTAATAACCGTGTTGTCATCGTAATGAACGGTATACGGGATCATTAGGCTTGCAGGCATTTCGTCATCATCCTGCTTGGCCCCATTCGGAACCGGCATCGACATTGACATGTCGAATTTTTCTTTGAGTGTGTCAGCGAGGCGCATAGCTTCGGCATCCCCATAGTCGTTGATTTACACATGCCTTTAGATTCATGTACGCGCCGAAAATATTGAACAAGTACACGTCTTTTAAGCAAACCAGGTAAGAGATAAAAAGGAAAGCTGGCGCCAGTCCGAACATCAATATGGAACGCGTTACCATCGCGGCCATAACCGGGACAAAACAACTGATGCCAATGCTGGTCATCGTCAACCCGCCTATCATCGAAGGGCGGGCCATCGCGACAACGAGTAATTCCCCTTCGTCTTCGAATTTCTCGCCGTTCATCATTGAATAGTTCCGGCGCTATTCTTAAGGCTGAGAACTATGTTTGGTGCAAAGAACACGAGGCAAATTCCAAGCCCCCAACCGCCGAGGTCCATTAAATTGATGCGCCCGGTTTTCCAGCGATAACCCTGGATCGCCAAGGTAATGATGCCGATGTAATAGCCCCACTCGAAAATCAGCAGGTTTGCCGCCATCTTCAAGAAAGCCGTAGCGCCATCGAACGGGCTGCCCGTCGTTTGCGCATGGGCGAACTCGGGCATAAAAACAAAGGCGATCACTAATGTGTTCACCAGAACGCCCAAGACTGCGTCCAATTTATCCACTTTCTTATCTGCCACTACTTCCGGTTTTTGTGTGCTGTTCATTTCGATCCTTTTTAGTTAAAAAATAATGCAGGCGGTTTAGTCAATAAATTGCTGTCGTGTTTTTGGTCCTTTTTGGTTGATGAAAAATTTACTGATTCGAGTTGTCGTTGGTCCTCGCTAAATTCCATTTGCCAACCCGCACAAATACATCTGTCGCGGACTTGAAATTTTCTTGGGCATAAGAAATTGCATTCAGAATATTTCTCCACGCTTTCGTGTCACCCCGCGCCGTTTCAATCGCAAAAGAGTCGCCCTTCCCTTCAAATTTCACTGCAACAGTCCAATACCCTCCCTCTGTCTGATGCACGGTTACGGAGTATTTCCCGCCAAGCGATGCCGCCACCTCCAAATCGCGCTTGGTTAATTTGCTGGGCTGAGAGCACACGATCCGTACCGCTGCATTCGTCAAATCAGTCATATTTATCCACGTTTTAAAGAATTGTTTTATTTTATAGCAAAATAAAAACAAAATCGATTTTTGTTTTACAAAACTCTATTTTGTCAATTTTCACTACAAAACTGCCGAGGTGTTCATTGTCCAGTTCATACTATGCAAACAACAATGGGGGTAATTATTTGGAGATTGCGGCTATTCGCGGTATGCTTAAAGGTTTATAAAATTTTTTTGCATAAAATGCGCGACTTCAAAGCCTACGATCTGGTAATTGACGCGCGCTCTCCGCGTGAGTACGAAGACGATCACGTACCCGGCGCAGTGAATATGCCGGTGGTCAATAATGAGGAATATGCGGAAGTTGGCACCCTGCATCGCACGGACAAAATGGGGGCATACCGCATTGGTGTGCAGTATTCGCTTCGGAACATTGCGCGACACCTCGCCATCGATCTACCCAAATACGACGAACGGATCCGAATTCTTGTTTATTGCTTTAGAGGCGGGAAGCGCAGCAAGCTCTGGGCTGATGCGCTAGAGACAGTCGGCTACAACGTCGAGGTATTAAAGGGCGGCTGGAAGAGCTACAGGCGTAGCGTCAACGACCGACTGGCGACAATCCCCCCGCTCTTTCGATACAACGTCTTGAGCGGATCCACCGGATGCGGAAAGACCCGTTTGCTGTATGCCTTGCACGCAGCTGGCGCTCAGGTCCTTGACCTGGAAGATATCGCCTCTCATCGCGGCTCGGTCTTAGGCACTCTCCCAGGGAAACAGCAGCCTTCGCAAAAATACTTTGACTCTCTATTGCTTGAGAGATTTTCCGACTTTGATCCTGGTCGTCCAGTGTGGGTCGAGGCCGAGAGCAAGAAAATTGGTAATGTTCAACTCCCTATCACCCTGCTGGAAAAGATGAGAGCCGGACTGACAATCCGGATCGAAGTGGATTTACAGCAGCGGGTGTTGTTGTGGCGTCAAGACTATCGACATTTCGAGGACGACCCCCATGCCATGCTGGACCGCCTGAAATATCTTCGCCCACTGGTCGGCGGCGAAGAATTTAAAGTATGGGAAGATTTAGCAACACGGCACCAAATGCCGGAGCTATTCGCAAGACTGATGACACACCACTACGACCCGGCCTATCGCCGCTCTGTGCTGCACAATTACCCCGCAATCGATGCCTCACCGCTGATTACAGTGGACGACTTGTCTCCGGCCGGACTGCTGCCGGTCGCAAGGTCAATGCGAACCCTCTACGAAGGCTAACGATTGGTGACTGGATCCCGGCGGCCTTGGTGACATGGCCAGCAACCTGGTTGGCCAGCCAGATCAAAGATGTGTAAGATGCCCAGCCTTAAGGGCTTTCGCCAGCATAGTTGTGCCTATGCAGTCTGATTGATGCTCTAAGGTTTCACGAATTTCAAAGTCCCTAATCCATGTGTCAAGTCGGCACTTCATAATTCGCGTGAAAAAGGGCGGGACGAGCGCAACTACGAACATGACAGGATAGGACGCCGGGAGCGCCAGGCCGCCTTTGACGGCCCCCAATTCGTAATAAGGCCGGGAGATGACTAAATGATGTTGCCCATGAAAAGCATGGTTCAACGTAATGCATGCTTGCATCCAGCAACCATCCTCCCAGGAAAATCCAAAATCACCAAGCTCGGGAGTTTCCTTTTCAGATAGCCCCCAGTGCTGCAAATACGTGATCGCCTGCACTGAAAATGCAGCGCCGAAGACCTGAAACAGGTATATCGCAAGGCCGACTTTCCCCGCATAAATTGCGAATATTGTCCCGATCAAAACGGGTACAACCGCACGGCGGAACAGTCTATTTGCAATCCAAGATTTTTTAGTACGCTTCAATCGGAAAATCTCGTACTCCCAGGCGTAACCCAAAGACCTGATATAGCGACTAGCGGCATAGGCGTAAATTGAAGTGCCAGGCACAGCGGCATCGCCACCGTAATAGTGGCCGGTACGCGCATGATGGCTTAAATGCTCTTCAGGGAAATGGAAATAGCCGACCGATGCAATCAGGACCGCGCCTAGCCTCCGGTCAAAACTGCTCCGCGCATGAATTAACTCATGGCCGATTGCTGTGTTCAGAGAGCTTACGATCCAAAGAGCGAGAGCAAAGCTGATGCAGTCCATCAGTGACATTGTGTGCGTAGCTAGAAACCAAACGCACCAGGGCAGCACCACGGCCCACAGAATAACGTAGGCCCGTGGAATCGCCCGCAGAAACACGCCGACCGCTTTGGACGGCTTCCTATTCGGCTCCGATAGATCGTTGCCAACAAATTTGCGCAACACGGGTAATACGACGAAGAAAAACAAGACTGAAAGCCAAAAAAACCCAGTATATGCACCGATCACCAGCAAAATTTGCGGCGCTAGAACCAACAAATAACCGACATTTTTCACTGCCCTATTCTTCATTTTCATCCTGTCTCCGGCTCACTATACGGCCATGTCGGCGAGCGATCCGGCAAACATCTCTCTACCCGAGAAGCCCCGCCGCATCGGCTTTCATCACCGCTTGGTCTATTTTATCCACGTTAAATTTTTCTTTAATGACATTCAGCTTCCGGTACGCTGCCGTTACTTTAATGTCAAAAAGCGCTGCTATTTCATTCGCGACGACACCTTTTTTTGACAACTGAAGCAATTCGACCTCCTCATCGAGCAGGCTGAATTTACGCATTGCTTGTTGCTTCAACCGATTACTCCACCAGTGCAAAAGTTCCGTACCGAGTGCACCGAACTGCACTCGCTTTCGAAGAAGCATCGGTTCACCGATTTCTTCTGGCAGTTCAGAGCCGATATACAGCAGGCCCATGCGCTTGTTTGAATCCATGCTTGAATGTGTCGGCACCACTAGTCCGCTGCGGAAACCATGCTCCGCGCTAACCCGCATGATTTCGGCTTGCCCAGCCGTTTTAACTTTGATTTTTGACCCGA
This sequence comes from Collimonas arenae, assembly GCF_000786695.1. Taxonomy (NCBI): domain Bacteria; kingdom Pseudomonadati; phylum Pseudomonadota; class Betaproteobacteria; order Burkholderiales; family Oxalobacteraceae; genus Collimonas; species Collimonas arenae. Next base: position 22,389 of record NZ_CP009963.1, read on the forward strand.
CAGTAGGAGCGGTATTTGTACGTGCGTATTCAAAAAAAGGATCATTCATCATCCACATACGCTTATTGTAAATCTGACATAGTTCAGGTTTACAGCCTATGAAAAAACGAAAACTTTCATTTGCAGCACTAAATTCTGGCGGCAGGAGTGTCGTGTAGACGAACCACTTCGCACCTAACATCGTAATAATTCTAAACGTTAATTCGTTAGTTTCTGTTTCATTCAAACAGAGTGCCAAGCTACCAATTACGTCGATTACATCTTCTGTTGCCAAAATCGTTTCCATGTTGAATCTCATTGCCTGCTGACAGCGATTTGCTATACAGGTCAGTCTAACAAGAAACACATGAACTATCTGTGAACAATTGTAGCTAGAAATTTGTACTAGAGCCAACATCTATAAGGCTTAGCGGCCGTTTTCTATTTCCTCATCAGGTTGAAATGGTGTTTCACAAGCATGACATTGCAACCGAGAAATTAAAATTTCCGAAGGAGGTTCTGCCCACACAAAAACGGTTTCTTCCGAACATGCCAAGCATTCTTTCAGCAAAAACGTAAACGGAGTATCACAATTTTCGCATTGAATGGCATGTAATTCATTGGCAGCTAATAGTTCCAGCTCATCGTTAAATTGATGCTGGCAATGGGGACAGCTAAAGGTCAGTTCTTCGCTCACGTTAAATTACCCTTGAAAATGTCCATGCACCAATTCTTATGGTGACATTCTTGCAGTCGTCGCAAGTTTCTTGTATGTACACGATGGCGTCAGCGAGATTCGTCCAAGTCTTTAATGCGCCACGGGCTGTGAAAACGTCATAGTGTTTTTTTGGCTGTGTGATCGTAATAACAGCCTGCCATAAACGACTATCAAGCGTTTTAATTTCCACCGAGTAGTTATCTCTATTCGTCTCAGCAATAATGACAATCTCTCGTTTATTTAGTCCCATATTTTCATTCTGGATTTGACGTCAGCCCCTATGATTAGAGGTCGTATTTTACTTTAGTGCATACAGTTTCTGCTGTTTTTCGGGCTTTTAGCTACCAATACATCAAAACCACGAAGATCAGCCGTTCTTAGGTGCTCCCGCGTCCCTATGGACAAGTCAGGATATGTGGATAACGAAAAGCCGTTACCCACATACCCAAGACTTGACCACAGGGAACCCTCGCGATGTTTGCCTACGGCCTGACGCGCTTCGCTTGCCTCAATTTATATAAAATTCCTCAAACCAACCCCCGGCCTGCAGGCTAGCTTTACCGACCGTTGTTTAGCATGACAGGGGCGATTTGAGTCTGAGGACTGAAGCGAAGCGAAGGAGCGAAGATGGCCCGTTCAGGGCCACCCCTGTTTTTCATGGCGGAGCGGCGGCGCCGACCGGCGACGCGTAGCCAGGTACAGGCGGTTAATTATTTGTCTTGAGGCTATTTACCTTGTGCGCCGCATAGCGGTGCAGTCTAGTTATTAAGGGGTTCACAAGCGCGTAGCGCGTCAACCCCGCTTGCGGGGTCTGATTTTGATGTTTCGTAAGGTTTTGGGGTTCCTTGGAGTACTGATTTTGTAGTTGGTCTACCCCGGCCAAAACAGATATTAGAGCGGCGTTTTGAAAACCGGCCGGAAAGCCGCGCCAGTATTGGTAATTGTGTTTTTGATAAGGCTCATCCTATTGAGCTGTATAGAGATCGTCTAGGTGAGCTGTATAGGGATCAGCTAGGTGAGCTGTAGCAATTTTTTGCTATCACTGATGGATTTTCGGGTCAACCCACAATTTTAAATTGCCGGGCAGTGCTGAGTGATCCCTATACAGCTCATGCTTGAGCTAAATTTAGCAAGCCATGAGCTTGATTAGCTCACCGTTTGCATTTATATTATCATCGCATGATCTAAAAACGATCAACAATGAGCTGTATAGGGATCACGATGACCACTGAAAATCCAAGCACAGAAGTGCAGCTGGCCTCAGCGCAAAAAGAACTTGCGCGCTTAAAGCAAGGAGCAATTAACGCGGGCTTCATCCAGGTCAGCAAAATGTATATTGCTGAAATGACGGACCTGGCGCAACGCGCTCCTTCCGCGCACACGGTGCTGTGGACACTCGTTCAGCAAATGAACAAACTCAATGCCGTCATGATTAGCCAGGACTCGCTTTGCAAGTTGACTAAGCTGAGTTCGGCGACCGTCAAACGTGCAGTTTCTTTACTGCGGGAACAGCAGTGGCTTGAGGTTCTAAAAATCGGAACTGCGAATGTCTATAGGGTTAATTCGGATGTGTTCTGGCAAGATCGAGCAGATGGGCGTTGGGCCTCATTCCACGCAAACGTTATTCTCAATTTTGAAGAGCAAGACGAACTGACGAAAAGCCAGCCGCGAGTTAGAACGCGCCATTTGCCGCTTGTTGAGGCCGATGATGCAGTGATGCCAACGGTCCAACCAGAATTAAATTTTCACAACGCGACAATAAGCGAATGAACTTTAAAATCACCTCCCCTGCCCTGCGTCACTCTGAGTTAGACCTCTGATGCATTGGAGAGATCAAAAAGAGTGGACGCCCTGGGACGATAGGGAAATCGCAGGAACGGTCTACTCGTTCAAACATCTGCGATCTTTCGATATGTCGGTAATGAAGGAAGCGCGGGGAGATCTGGCTGAATTCAAGGTTACAGTGCGTGTGGTATTCGACTGTCACGTTGTTACGGAGAAAGCGGATTTCGTGCAAAACGACAGCCACTATTGGCAGGACACCGGTGGCCACGGCCGAAAGTTCGACCCAACCCGTTACGTGTATTCAATGAAGTTACCTACGCTAATTAGCGACCTCCCAAGCGGTAAGGTCAAATGCTATGTCGGCAAGCACATCGGAAAATACAACAATTACATGGTGTGGGACTCGGCCGACGCGCCAGGAAAAGCCCATTACCAGGCGTATTTCGATATTTACAAACCAACCGTCCAGCCCGCAGCAGGTGTGCCACTGCTGATTCTGTACGTGCAAAGCGCGTATCTCAAAGACGAACCATTTGCAAAGCAGCGGGAGCGATTTAAGTCATTTGGACAAATTTGCGCGGAGCTGGCCGGCGCCATCGCGCCGAAATCCAAGGGACCACGTTCAGCGATGAACAGAAAAAAATGATTCTAAAAAGACAGAAGCCTCCGCGAACGGAGGCTTCTGCTGATACGGTCCGATTCCTCTTACCTAGACCTAGCTAGACCATTTCTGGTGGGCGGTTCCTCACATCGGCTTAGGGAACCTCGTTAAATCATGGTTCAATTATAGCATAAGAAGAAAATAAGCAAGCGTGGCCTGGATTGCATGTTGTTTATGTTGCAAAAACGCAATTCCGATCAAGATCCTTATCGCCCGCCGACACTGACAACCAGGTCTACGCCCAGGTGCAGTTAAAGTCAAAACCACGAAGATCAGCCGTTCTTAGGTGCTCCCGCGTCCCTATGGACAAGTCAGGATATGTGGATAACGAAAAGCCGTTACCCACATACCCAAGACTTGACCACAGGGAACCCTCGCGATGTTTGCCTACGGCCTGACGCGCTTCGCTTGCCTCAATTTATATAAAATTCCTCAAACCAACCCCCGGCCTGCAGGCTAGCTTTACCGACCGTTCGCCGGATCTCTGCAACTCGATGCCGGTCCGGATCCTGGCCGGCCGGCTGGCACCAGGTCCACGGCCAGGCGCACCTGGTCGATCAGCTGGCCGGCGCCGCCGCCGGCGGCCGCTCCCTGCAGCTGGTGCCGGATCTCCGATCGGAACAACCAGGGCGAACACCTGGCGCCGGCTGCGCCGGCGCAATCCACTCCTGCAGCTCGATGCCGGTCAGGATCCTGGCCGGCCGGCTGGCACCAGGTTCACGGCCAGGCGTACCCGGTCGAGCAGTTGGCTGGCGCCGCAGCCGGCGGCGGCTCCCTGCAGCTGGTGTCAGATCAATCTCCGATCGGATCCCCGCGAAAGGCGGTTGGCGCCTGCCGGCGGCGCTATCCTTACCTGATAATGTATTATTATCAGGGTAACGTTTATGCTTAATTTGGCGCGTTTTTATCGTATTTCCCGGCAATACTCAGCCCCAGCCGCCCAGGAGACCCCATGGCCCAGCACACCAACGTCGTGCTCCCACCCATCACCTATACCCGAGCCGACTACACGGCGCTGCGCGCCCACTGCCTCAACATCCCGCTGGCCAAGATCGCCGAGCTGTACTACAGCGACGACAGCCCGCAGCGCCAGGCCGGCCTGGAACGCTTTTTACTGGCCATGCGCGCCGACCTGATCGAGCGGGCCATCTCCCACAACCCGGCCTTCGCCGTGTCGCTGCAGGGCGCCCGTAAGGGCGGCGCCATGACCGCGGCCGCCCTGCAGATCCTGATTAAAGCGGCCGATGCACCGCCGGCGCACCCGGCGCCTGGTCAACCCCTGTCGCAGTGGTTCCGGCCGCGCACGGTCGCCGCCCTGCAGAACGAGCAGCTGCGCACCCTGGCCGACCTGGTGGAGCTGGTGCGCCGGCGTGGACCGGGCTGGTGGCGCGGCATCTCGCGCATCGGCGCCGGCCGGGCGGCTGCCATCGTCCGCTGGCTGCAGCGGCACGAACACCGGCTGGGCGCCGTGCCGGCCGGCCGCTACGCCGCCCCGGCGCCAGCGGTCCTGGTAGTGCTGGATCCGGCCCGGCCGACGCAACTGGCGCCGCTGGGCCAGTTCACCGTGCTGGCCGCCCTCGACGGCTCCGCCGGCATCAACCGCGCCGCCCAATTCTGTTTTATTGCGGCCGGCAACGACCTGGAGGCGATCGGCTTCTACCTGGCGCGCTTTGAGGACCAGCCGCACACGCAGCGCGCCTACCGCCGCGAGCTGGAGCGTTTTATGCTGTGGTCCATTCTGATCGCCCGCAAACCGCTGTCGTCGCTGCTGGTGGATGACTGCGAAGCCTATAAGCGCTTCCTGCGGGCGCCGGCGCCGCATTTCATGGGCGTGCGTGCGGCGCGGACCTCCGGCCGCTGGAAACCGTTCGCGCCCGAGCCGCTGCATCCGAAGTCGCAAAAGCAGGCGATCATCATCTTGCGCAACGCCTTTACGTACCTGGTGCGGGTGCGCTACCTGGGCGGCAATCCCTGGGTGGTGGTCAAGGATCCGTCCGTCACCGAGGAAGTTCACGCCATGCAGATCGACCGTGCGCTGACGGTCGCGCAATGGGATTGGCTGATCGCGATCCTGAGCGAATCGGCCGAGGATCCGGCCAACGTCCAGGAGCGGGTAGCGCTGGCGGCCATTCTGCTGCTGGGCGACTCTGGCCTGCGCCGGGAAGAAGCCGCCGGCGCCCTGCGCGCCGGCCTCTCCCGCTGGAACGCAGAGTTGTGGATGCTGCGCGTCCTGGGCAAGCGCAACAAGAAGCGCGACGTGCCGGTCAGCCTGCGCACGGTGGAAGCGTTGCGCCGGCACTGGGACGACCGCCAGGCCGACTTCGATGCCGCCGGCGCCGACCAGCCGTTGCTGCGGCCGGTGTTTGTGCCGCCCACTGCCAGCGCCGCCGCCCGCCATGGTCCCGGCCAGGCCGCGAAAGGCTATACGGCCGATGGCCTGGCCCAGCTGGTGGCCACCGCCGTGCGCCGGATCCGCGCCGAGCTGCAGGGCGGCGGCATCGATGCAGAGGTGTTGGAGCAAGTGCCGGTGGACGCCTTTGACCGAGCGACGCCGCATGCCTTCCGGCATACCTTCGGCACCCTGGCCACCGAGCGCGGTATGCCGCTGGACGTGGTGCAAGCCGTCCTTGGCCACGCCAGCGGCACCACCACCGCGATCTATGTGCGGACGCGCCAAAAACGGATGGCGGAGGAAGCAGCCAAGTATTTTTTAGGGGATGTGGGGGATGGCGACGAACAGAGCGACTAGGAAATGTGGGCGGCGCCAGGTGCGTTATGCCTAGCAAGATCAAAATCGGTTTTTCAGGGGGAAGGGGGTAGTACGTGATGCACTTCTACCCTGCTCGATCGCCAGCGGACTACCCGACTAAAAATCCGCTAGTGACGCTTGAAGCGGCTACCGGCTCTCTCCGAATACCGCAACCTGGAGAAACGGGCAATTAATCCGGACGGATATTTTGCCCTGCGGGCCGTCTTTATTTTTGTCTTTCCTCGCGTATTTCATGTACCGCAGATCTCAGTAAATCTTCGATGGCGTTGATTTGCTCCCCAACTGGCACCGACTCAACATGTGCCAACGCTAGTTTCATCAAGCCCACTACGGAGGAGGGAGAAATCTGCGACTTGTTTGCGCGAAGCGCAGCTACAACAACTCCACTCGCATGCGCCGCGACCTCTGCCGATACGAGAAAATGAATTTTCTGTTCAATTTCAATGGCCGGTTGTACTTTTTTCGGATGACGTTCAGAGGTCATTGTTCGCTTTCTTTTTCCGCGCTGGTTCGGCTGCATACAGAATTTCAATGGCATCTAATAGTTCGCGCAAACGACCCGCTACACGTGGCGTCACGAACAAATCAACCTCATTCTCACGCGCATAGTGAATGCGGTCAGGACCAACGGCCGGCGTCACTTCGCCACCGCTTCCCGTTTCAAAAAGGCGCAGCTCACCAGTCGATTCGTCGCCGAAAGCCCTGTCGAACAGTCCATTGACCGAATCAATGTTGTAGATGTAACCGCGCTCACACCAGTTCTCGGTATCGCGGCACCATATCGCCGCCAATAGTTTTTCTAAGCGCAGGCCAGGTTCAAGACGGCTTGGCGATTCAAAGAAGACAATGCGATCTTGCATGACTCTGCTATCGTCAGCCATAACCACTGGCAAGCTGACGATGGCACGAAACAGAATTCCGCTACCGAGAGATGTAATTGGCCGACTTGGCGGTATGGTTTTCATGCTCTGTTCTCCGGTAAAAGTGTTACTCCATCCGTTACTTCTTTCAACTCCATTTCTTGGCTCTTAGTACCGAATAATTCTTCAAATTGATCCGTTACTATCTTCGTAATTTCCATGCAAGTCCGCGCATTAGGATTATTTAAATCTGGCCGAATTCGACGCGCAAGGTCATTGAGTTGATATCCATAGGCGGCATTATGTGCGCGCCAATCTGGCGACAGATAGCGGTTACGCAGCATGCCGCAGTAGAACATTGATGCGCTAGAGATCGCGTAGTGCAGGAGATCAGAATATTCCAATCCTGCTCGACGAATAATTTTTTTGACCTGCTCTTCGTCCGCGCAATCCGGTATGTTATTTAGCAAGCTCATTTCGTCTCTCAATTCTGAAAATATTCAGCAGATTTTCTTTACTCTTCTTCGTTGCCATCAGCGTCAACATGAATTTCTTCTTTCGACATTTCGACCCAGGCAACAGAATAAGTATAAATCGTATTATTTTTTTTCAAAACAGCAGTCGCCGCACAGCGATACAGTCGATTATTTATTCGCGTAACGGCGCCTATAGAATTTCCTCCGAGCTGATTCATGCAATAAATATTCTCGCGCTCATTGGCGTTCGCAGATGTAACCAGCAAAGTAGATGCCTTATACATCGATAAGCTAAGGACGGCGCCAAAAGCAAGCGCAACAAGATTGCGACGACGACTGCCTTTATTGCTGACCATGCATATCTCCATTTCCGGGCGACTCAACCAGATTAGCCTCAATGAGAAGCAGCCGCCAAACTGCATAAGGCATGTGTTTGTGATTGGGGGATTCAGGAGGGCTAAGCCACTTCCTGACAACCCTTGAATCAACGCCGGCACGTCCCGCTATTTCGGATCCAGTGAGCTCGCCCAATTTACGAATGACGCAGCGAATATCTTGCAACGTTGGCTCACAAAAATCAGGGTCCGTATATTTCAGCAAAGCATATTTGTTCGGATCTTCTGGAAGACCCGAAACAAGATATTGCGCTCTTGTTTCGGACATTTTGATTACTCCTTTTTATAGTTGACCGCTCTGAGCAAACGACATAGTTTTTGTTCCAGCAACGATAAAGTGATCGAGCAAGCGAACATCAATCAATTCCAGTGTCTGTTTAAGCTTCGCGGTCAAATCTTTGTCGGCGCGACTGGCCTCCAATGATCCAGATGGATGATTATGAAAAATGATCGCACTTGCGGCATTATGCTTTAACGCGGATTTCACAACCTCACGCGGATACACTGCAGCCTGTGTCAGGGTTCCAAAAAACATCTCTTCGCATGCAACCACGCCAAGATTTACATCAAGCCAAATAACGCCGAAAATCTCACGCTCTTCAAGAGCCAATTTATGCGTCAAGTATTGAGTTACCACTTCAGGCGAGGAAATTTTCACTACGGCAGTACGCAAGCGGCTTTCTAAAAGCTTAAGTGCTTGCTGAATGATTGTGTCTTCTAGGCTCATCGGTTTCTTCCGGTTATGACCTTGGCGCGATTGCCCGGTCTTCTTTGGGTGGTCTACATTGCTGCATCCCATGTAGAACATTATACATGGCCCAATGGGCCTATGTCAACATTATTTGTTCAATTTATGACTTATTTTTGATGTATTAATGATTACTTTTTGATTGCTTATTGTTTCTTTTTAGATTTCTTATTGATTCCCAAAATCTTTAAAAATCCCCGTGCTCGTGTCAGATCTACGGCTACAGCCATGGCGAACACCTGGCGCCAGCCACGCCGGCGCAACCCATTCCTGCAGCTCGATGCCGGTCCGGATCCTGCCTGCCGGCGCCAGGTCCACGGCCAGGCGCACCTGGTCGAGCAGCTGGCCGGCGCCGCTGCCGGCAGCCGGTGCCGGATCTCCGATCGGAACAACCAGGGCGAACCCATTTATTTTTCCTCTCGCTCTAAAATTTCACCAACAAATTTCCAAACAACATCAGTCATGTGGCGAAAATTCTGCGACTCTGAAGGCTGCAGCCATTTATTCAATGCATGAGTATTTGTTCCGATTCGCGAAGCGAATTGTTCACGCGTCATCCCTAAACGACGCATCGCATCCCGTAAAAATTCTTGCTGCGTCATTGGTTGTTTTTCCTATTTGGAAGAGTTACACCTCTCCTATGATTGACGTTTGTCTTTAGCAAGGAATGCGGTTTCGATCTTTGTTTCCACGAACGCGGTTACTAGAACGATTCCCGCTGCAATAACCCATTTCGCCAGACCATCAGGGCCAAGGGAAAGAACCGAAAGCACGCTGATTATGGACACAACCGTAATAACCAAATTTAATTCTGGAGTTGGTTTGAATTTCATAGCTAATTTTCCTTTAATTTCGTTCCAATAGGGTCATCGTGGTGACTCCTAGCGTGACTTGTACATATCGACCCAGCGCAGAATTTCGTCTAGCTGGTCATCGTTCAGGTGTTTTGCCTGCGCATAAATCACCGATGCGATGGATGCAAGCGATAGTTCGGTGGTAGATCCAGATTCAGCCTGAGCGTCCATCCCTGGCACACCGTCATCAGTCAATACCCGGCGGTCGAATCGGTCAACGAAATCATATGGCGCAATTGGTCGCGAAGCGTTGCTCATAGCGACAATCCCCCGTTATTGAGTGTCGATTTTCTACTCTTACTACCGATAGGGAAAAGCCACCAAAGAAGAAAAGTCAGCGTGAAAAACGCGCCTGCCAAAAAGTGCTTATATCCCGCCGTCAACTCAAGATTCCAACTATATCCCTCGGCAAATCCTCCGCAGATCAATCCAACCACGAGGAAAATAGCCGATATGCCGAAGAAATATTTTTCATGTCTAACTACCGCACACATGACCACGGCCGATGCGAACGCCGCAGCCATTCCTATCATCATCCCGAGATTAAAATTTTCTATAAATTGAAGTGTTACTCCATCTCGATTATTCACGGCGTAGAAAAAGCATAATCCCAGGAGAAGCACACCGACAGTCAAAACCTGGCCATACAAAGTGTAGCTACTGGGTTGCGATTTTTCGTTCATTTCTTACTCCATTTTTAAAATCAAAATCGGTTTTCAGGGGGCGAGGGTGTAATACGTGATGCACTTCTACCCTGCCCGATCGCCAGCGGACTACCCGACTAAAAATCCGCTAGTGACGCTTGAAGCGGCTACCGGCTCTCTCCGAATACCGCAACCTGGAGAAACGGGCAATTAATCCGGACGGATATTTTGCCCTGCGGGCCGTCTTTACGCCTACAGAAATATTTGACGGCCGTTGTGATCGTTGAAGGTAACAGTCTCAAGATCCACAACATGCCAAGTCTCAAAATTAGAGGTAATTTCCAGCTTACCAGATCGCACACGCGCACCGAAAGCGCGGGAGCAAACAGCAGTTGGATAGAACCCTGCAGACGTTTTCATGTGATGTTCATTAAGACGCTTTGCGGCACGTGTCGGGCTGATGTTTTTCGCGGTCATGTTTTCTCCTGGTGAAATAAATTTTTATACAAGATGCACAGGTACAAAAACTTGTTCTCCGCGAACAGCACTAAGAACCATCAGGTGTCCGTCTTCGACATGCCGCAAAAAAGGTGGCAAGCGAAAAAAATCACGGCGAGGCATTTTCAGAGTTGTAAAATCTGTCTTATCCATTTCAAGCTCCACAATAGTTTGTTTTGGTAGAGGTCCGGCAAGGTTGCAGCCCTGCCGGACTTTGCTTTTTAATCGATGGCTGCAAAAATCTTGCCGGCTTCGATGTGTCCATCCAAAAATTCGCGCAGTAAGTGATAGCGATCAATCAGAGCGTCAGCGGCGACCGTGCCATGATTTTTATTGGCCAGCTGACCGAGTGCAAATAGCGTAGCGACGATGCCGGCAGCGTCGGCCGACATGAGGCCGCTGTACCCATTTCCAGATACTTCGATGAGAAGAGAATCCGATAATTTCGGCGCCATGTAGAACCCACCATTGGACAGTTCGTAGTAATGCCAATAGCCGCCGTTATAGGCATCGCACAGCTTATCCAGCCAACGATAAACCAAGAATTCAGCATGCACAAAATGCTGACCAAAGTAAGTTGGCAGGAAATTTAAACGGCGGTCTTCTTCGACCAGGGAGGCGGTAACAGCTTGATTGATTTGAGTGTTATTCATCAGAAATTCTCCGGTTTTTGACCTTGGCGCGATTGCCCGGTCTTCTGGATATGGGCTGCATTTCTGCATCCCATGTAAAACATTATATAGGCCCATTGGGCTTATATCAAACTTTATTTAATCTTTTTCTGTTTTTTTCGGCTTATCCACGAACTCAACATCGCAGTCACCGCACCGAATATGCAGCTCAGGTTTGCCCCATACGTTCACCTCGCAGGCCGGGCATGTGTATTTGATTTTGACTTTCTTTTCAGTGCCAGGCTCAACAGTACTCAAACCTAGTTCAGTAAGTGCAGCAAGGTTTGGAGGATCGTCACCACCCTCGCCCTGGGCCTGGACGGCCGTTAGCGACGCGGGAACCTTCTTAGCGGCCACATCTACCCAGGAAATCATTACGGCCAGCTCAGGGGCCGCACAAACCGTTTGAAATGGACCGGCATCGATGATGTAGTGCGTCATCTGTTGGCCAACCCGGCGGCCGCCAGGCTCACCAGTGTGAGATGGCATTAGACCCACGGACTCCATTTTTGCCGCCCACTCTTTATTGTGGTATCCGCTACGCGTAGGCTTTCCGAAATTCTTCTGCCATTGGTGGACCATTTCATGCACTAGCGTCGAGAGTGTTTTTTCTACCGATCGGAACGCAAAGAATGCCGGGTTCAATGCAATTTCGTCAGCCTTGCCAGATGCATCCCGCCGCACAAATCGCGACTTCGAATAGAAGCCGAAAGTGTTTTGCTTGCGCTGCAGGGTGAACATGCAGCCTGGCAGCTGATTATCAAAAAGCCGTTCATTAAAAAATTTGTAGGCTTTCCGCAACTCGGTGTATATTTCTTCCGTTGGTTCCTGCAGTTCGTTCAGCATTGACCACCTCCAATATTTATGTATCGTACGATACACAGAAAAGATAAGAAAAAGGCGCCATTGCAGCGCCTTTTTTTATACCCCTAGCATCTTCACAACAACCACACCACCAACAGCTCCACCGATCACAGCGATCGCAGCGAAGACGGCTATAAACCGCCAAGCCTTGCGCTCCAGTGACTCGTTGACAGCAACCATTTGCGTCAGGCCAGAGTTAAACTGGCCCGCTATTTTCGAAGCCGCATTCAGGCCGGCATCGGTCAACTTGCGCTCCTGGCCGGAGATCATTGTTTCAAAAGACAAGCGAGAAGCCAGGAAAGCCTTGCCAGCGGCATCTTTAGTCGCTTGCTCTATGGTGGCGCCGAAGTCTTTATCGAACGCCTCAAAACGGCTAATTAGGCCATCTACATCTTGCATCAATTCGGCCAGCAAAGCCTCTCGCGTAGTCGAGATCCCCATTTCACCCCCTACTTGAACAACACTTTGAATACGTCATCCAGATTCTTGTTTGCGGACGTTGCCAGGCGCTTCGCCGAAATCATGCTAATGGCGTAGTCCTTGGTGTCCTCATCTTTTGCCTCGCGCATCATTGCCCGGTAATCGGTTTCATCTGCGACAACCTCAGCAACCGATTTTTTGAGAACGCGAAGGCGATCAAAAATTTCGTTTGAGAACAGCACCGCATCCGGCCGCAGAGTAAATTTTTTCTCTGCTTCATGGAAGCCGCACAACATGCTGAAGTGGCTTGTCAGGTCGTCAGCGTCGTCCAGGGCAACCTTGTTAAACACCACACGAATCTTTTTGGCAGGTACACCGAGGCCAGCCAGTGTTTTGATTGTGTTGATCGTATCAGTTTGTTGTTTCTTCTCGCTGACGACCGGCAGAACAAACCAATCAAACTCTTCGTGCGATCCGGAAAACTGGCCCATCAGTTTTACGAACTCATCGACGTTAGAAGCGCCGATATCGACAATTGCAGAATCAAGCCGCATCATTTCTTCTTGCAGACTGCCGAAGTCTTTACCCTTCAATGTTTCTGTAGCTGCGTTATCGCCGCCGCCTGCATTGATAGTTTCAACGGCAAATTCCGGCGCATTCATGCGAGGGGCGAAAAGTTGCTTGGCCAGGGTTGACTTACCAACGTTCCCGGAAAAATTGATGATCGCGATTTTAGATTTCATATTCATTTTTTCACTTTCCTTGATTGTTTAGCAATACGTTCGTAGTTGAGGATATCGGCCGCTTCTTGATCCGGATCCGGCTTCATTAGGTTCGATAGGTGTTGCATCGAAACTGGCTCACCTGGTGAATTTTCAGCCGCGCTTTCAGGTTGTCCAGTTTCAGTTTCAGCTGTTCCAACAGATGGTTTTTTAGAAACTGTAACTGTCTTTACGTTCTCTTTCCGAAATCGATACACGTACGTTTTGAACGTCGCAAGATCGAACTCTAGCCCTCCAATTTTTAATGCTTCCAGTACATCTTTGAATTGCACCCCTTCAGCCAATTTCCGTTCGATCTCAGGCATCAGGCTACGAAGTTTTGCAGCCTTTGTAGTGGGTTGCATTTCGCTAATTGCTTGCTTTACGGTTGATTTTTCCATCGCCTCCTCTACGTTAATTTGGGACTGGATGGATAATACATTCTTTCATCGAATTTTGTCTACTTTTTGTTCACCTGTTGTTTTCTTTTAACTTACCTATAGCGTGCTTTCTGCATAAAAACTGTTCTTTTTTTGTTAGCCTTCTGTTGCCTTATCGCTTACGGCCTTCGGCCTAAGTCGATTGCACTCACTCAAACCTAGATTTTTTGCTCCTTAACCCGAGCAAAAAACCAATACACATTACGCACCCCCTGCGGGGGGGCAAAATCAACGTAAAATAAGGCTTTACCACGGATGGCGCGAAATTTGTTAGCATACAAATGTATGACAAATCTCTTTTAAAGCCTTATATAGTCTCAAAAATCTGTATTACATTTGTAATACAAAGGAGTTTTTTAAATGGCAGACGAAAAACCACTCTCAGTACGCTATAGCGCCGATGAGAAAAACCGACTTGAACAAGCCGCAGCGCTGGCTGGTTATAAGAAGCTAGGTCCGTATATTCGAGACAAGTCACTCGACAAAATCGGCCACCAGAGCGGCGGTCGGGATAGTCTAGAAATGTGGGCAGAAAGACAAGAAATAACAGGGCGATTAGCTGAGATTGAGGCCACTCAAAAAGCCGCAAATGCCATGCTAACGACCTTGGTTTACTTGGTTCATCGGAAAGCTACGGCCGGCGAAATAAGTGATTTACGTGCCGCCGTGGAATACGCAGGACTGTCTTCAAATGTCCTGGACAAGATCGCGCCGGACATTGGCAAGCTCATCAAACAATTACAAGCGGAGTAATTAAGATGCAAAAATTAGAAGTCGAAAATGCAACTATGTTCTTCGGCGTTAGCTTGCCGATTGCCGGCTGGATAGCTGGAACTTATGTCGGCGGCATTCCTCTTTCGCCATTTCCAGCGGCAGCTACGGCAGCTTTACAAGCTACTACGCACAATCCATTTATTGCCGGCGGCGTTGTTGCTGGCGCCTGTTTAGCGGTCAGTGCTGCATACCTATTAAATGAATATGGCGATGACGGATACCGAGGCGCCCCCTACAAAAGATGGTTACGCGGGTCTAAGTTGGCGAACTGGCATACCGTCAAAGGCAAGGTCAACACCGTCAACCGTCAAGAAAACGGCCGCAGGAAGCGTGACAAAAAGCCAAAACTTGAACCGATAATGATTGGCAATTTACCAATGCCGATACATCTGGAAAACCGCAATACCATGATCTGCGCATCTGTTGGCTCGGGTAAATCCGTGACCATGGAAGGCATGATTGCGTCGGCGCTGAAGCGTCGGGACAAGATGGCAGTGATCGACCCGAACGGAACTTTTTACTCGAAATTCAGTTTCCCAGGGGACATTCTCATCAACCCGTATGATTCTCGCTCGGTAGGCTGGACGCTGTTTAATGAGATCCGGGGTATTCACGATTTCGACCGTATGGCGAAAAGCGTCATCCCGCCGCAAATCGATTCGGAGTCAGAACAGTGGTGCGCATACAGCCGCGATGTGCTGGCCGACACAATGCGCAAGCTAGTGGAAACCGGCAATCCCGACCAGGACACCCTAGTCAATCTCCTGGTGCGAGAAGACGGCGACGTTATCAAGGCTTTTCTTGCGAATACTGATTCGCAAGGCTATTTCCGAGAGAACGCGGAAAAGGCCGTTGCCAGCATCCAGTTCATGCTCAATAAATACGTACGGCCGCTGCGTTCAATGACCAAGGGGGATTTTTCCATCTTGCAATGGGTTCAAAACCCCAATTCCGGCAATCTCTTTATCACCTGGCGCGAAGACATGCGCTCGGCTCAAAGGCCATTAGTCGCAACCTGGATAGACACCATTTGCGCCACGATCCTGAGCTATGAGCCAACTTCGTCCACCGTTGACACGCCGCTATGGCTATTCCTAGATGAAGTGGAATCCCTTGGAAAACTCGAATCATTCGTCCCAGCAACCACCAAGGGACGGAAGCATGGTCTGCGGATCGTCGGCAGCATTCAGGACTGGGCGCAACTTGAGGAAATGTATGGCAAGGAGGCAGCGAGAACGTTGCTCTCATGCTTCCGTAACTACATTATTTTCGGCGCCTCTAATGCGCTCAACGCCGAAAAAGCCAGCGAGATCCTGGGTAAGCAGCAAGTAGAGCGCTTGAACATCACCAGAACATCGAATGGCACAACCCGCAGCACTGTCACCAGCCTGCCGGAACCCGTAGTTATGGACTCTGAGATCTCGAATCTAAACGACCTCACTGGCTATGTCATGTTTGCCGAAGATTTTCCAATCACTAAAATCACCATGCCATATGTAGATTATCCGCATCGTGCTGAAGGCGTTGTTTTAAAAGGCTAGTCATGCTCAACGTTACACCTATACGCGGCAACAACCAGTACGCTGCAGCTCATTATTTTTCGGCGGCTGACGATTACTACGGCAAAGATAGTCCTGGCGAATGGCAAGGGAAGGGCGCGCAAACATTGGGGCTTACCGGCTCGGTAGAGCATGGGGAGTTGTCCAGGTTGCTTAATGGCGAACTGCCAAACGGCGAACGAATTCAAACGACATTTGACCCTGCCGACAAGAAAAAGCGCATGGCATTAGACCTGACATTTTCGGCGCCAAAGTCAGTATCTATGCAAGCGCTTGTCGCCGGCGACCGCGCTGTCACCGACGCACACGATAAAGCGGTCCGTCGCGCCGTTGACCAGGTTGAAAAACTGGCAGAAGCCAGGAAAAAAATCAATGGCAAGAGCACCCGCGAACGCACCGGCAATATGGTTGTTGGGAAATTTCGCCATGAAATGAGCCGCGCCAAAGATCCCCAGCTCCATACGCATGCCGTCGTGTTGAACATGACGCAGCGTTCGGATGGTGCATGGCGGGCCGTATCAAACGAAGACATATTTCGTGTACAGCATCAGATCGACGCCATCTATAAAGCGGAGCTGGCGAAAGAGCTGCAGGGCATCGGCTACGAAATCCGGTTAGTAGACGATAAGGGCAGTTTCGAGCTGGCGCATATCACCCGCGACCAGATCGAGGCATTTTCTGCGCGTGGCCTGGTGATCGAGGAAGCGTTAGCCAATGAAGGCAAGACCAGGGCGACAGCCACCGCGTTAGAAAAGCAAATCATCTCATTGGCGACCAGGCCACGCAAAGACGAGAGGGACCGAGAATTAGTCAAGCAATATTGGGTTGAGAAAAGTCGTGAGCTGAACATTGACTATGGCCCACGATCGCACCTCGACGGCAGGAGTTACGAGCCGACCGAGAGCGGTAAAAAAACTGGCGGCCGCGATACAGACTCGGCAACCGACATGACGCCAGCGTCGGCCACCGACCGCGGCTTCGAATACGACGAAGATTCCGATAGCATCCATACAGGCGCGTCTGATGGCAAAGCAAGTCCGGAGAAGTCAGCAGGAAGAAACAACGGCAAAAACTATGAGCCAGGCGACAGCAGTAGTGGCCGAGATATTAAAACGCTGCCGGCCAGCATTACGCCAGCACAGGCGGTTGTGCAGTACGCGATCAATCATTTAACCGAACGCGAAGCTGTTGTAAAAGAAAGTGCATTGATGACGGCCGCCACGCGCCGAGCAGTGGGTCTAGCTGGGTCCGAAGAAATCAAGGTTGAGATAAACCGTTTAATCAAGCAAGGGACGTTGATCGA
Source organism: Collimonas arenae (assembly GCF_000786695.1). NCBI lineage: Bacteria > Pseudomonadati > Pseudomonadota > Betaproteobacteria > Burkholderiales > Oxalobacteraceae > Collimonas > Collimonas arenae. The sequence goes on from NZ_CP009963.1 coordinate 39,569, forward strand.
AGCTGTTCCAGCCTATCAAATTGCCGACAGCAAAAGCGGAACCGCTTTATCTGTAGAGGGCTGGAAGTCGTACCTGCAGGAGATCAAGGGCTGGACGAAGGCGCAAACCACGATGTACGTAAATAACGCCGTCAAGCAAGGATCATTGGTGCCGGCCGAGAAGCGCTATACAACACAAAAAGCGCTAAAACGAGAAAAAGCAATTCTGGCCATTGAGCGTACTGGCCGCAATGCCGTGGCTCCAATATTAGCGGCAGCTGAAGTGCAGAAAGCACTTGCGAACTCCACCTTGAACGCCGGCCAACGTTCCGCAGTGGAGGCCATAGTCAGCAGTACAAATCGCTTTGTCGGGATCCAGGGCGATGCCGGCACAGGTAAGACCTACACCGTACAACGGGCGGTTGACCTCATCAAGCAGACAAATGAATTATCTGCAGAGGAGGGCGCTGGCTTTCGCACGGTCGCTTTGGCGCCATATGGCAACCAGGTCAAAGCCTTGAAAAACGAAGGCTTGGAAGCGCATACGCTTGCCAGTTTTCTCAACACAAAAAACAAACCGATTAACGACAAGACCGTCATCGTTTTGGATGAATCTGGCGTAGTAGGATCGCGGCAAATGGAACAGCTTATGCGCGTAGTCGAGAAGCACGGCGCTCGGATGGTCTTATTGGGCGACACCAAACAAACAGAAGCGATTGAAGCCGGAAAACCTTTTGCCCAACTTCAAAACGGCGGTATGCATACTGCTCGAATCAGTGAGATTCAACGACAAAAAGACCCTGAGCTAAAACTCGCCGTTGAACATGCTACTGAGGGACGGGTAGGGCAATCGTTGAGCCACATCAAACACATTGAAGAATTGCCGGACGCCACAGACAGACACCGGGCAATTGTCAATGACTATATCAAACTCACCGAACCAGAACGGCGGGAAACGTTGATCGTTGCCGGCACCAACGAAGCCAGGCGCGAAATCAATGAGATGGTGCGCGAATCGCTGGATCTGAAAGGGAAGGGGAGGGAGTTCGAGACTCTAACGCGAGTGGATATGACACAAGCGCAGCGCCGCTTTGCACCTAGCTACGCACCAGGTGTCGTAATTCAGCCCGATAAAGACTATCCAAAATTTGGCTTGGTTCGCGGAGAGACATATACGGTCAAGGAAGCAATGCCTGGCAACATGCTCATCGTTCAGCGGCAGGATGGTACAACGACCGAAATCAACCCGCGCAAGACAACGCAATTGAGCGTGTACAACCTTGAGCGCCCCGAGCTAGCCGTAGGTGACACTATCCGAATCAATCGAAATACGCCTAGCTTGGATCTCACAAACGGCGATCGCATGCGCGTAGCTGGAATTGTTGGGGGTGCAGTACACCTTGATTCTATCGAACAAAAAGATGGCCGCCCGGTCCGCTCTCTCGATCTCCCAGCCAGCAAACCTTTGCACCTGGAACATGCATACGCATCGACGGTGCACAGCTCGCAAGGATTGACCAACGACAGGGCGATGATTGCTCTGGACACCGCCAGCCGCACTACGTCGCTAAATCTATACTACGTGGCGATCAGCCGCGCTAAGCATGAGGCGAGGGTATATACCAACTCAGTAGCCGGGCTACCCGCTGCTATCGCTAGGCGCTTCGATAAGACAACTGCGCTTTCCATTCAGAAAGAAAGAACAATACAACGGCAAGCACAAGGATTGCAGCCCATTGGCGCTGCGAATGGCAAGCAGTCAATACAGCACAAGCAAGTCGACAAAAAACAGCTTCAAACGCCGCCTACAGAGAAAAAAACAAAGAAATTTGGGGAGCTTGGCAACCCGTAGAGAAAACACCAGGTGCCGGCGCAGCCCACTCCTGCAGCTTG